>NZ_BAABIS010000002.1:2500-3587 GCF_039542905.1 Kitasatospora terrestris | reverse complement strand
GGGGTGGGGTGGGGGGGGGGGGGGGGGGTGGGGTGGGGTGGGGTGGGGTGTGGGGTGGGGTGGGGTGGGGTGGGGTGGGGTGGGGTGGGGGGGGGGGGGGTGGGGTGGGGTGTGGGGTGGGGTGGGGTGGGGTGGGGTGTGGGGTGGGGGGGGGTGTGGGGTGGGGTGGGGTGGGGTGGGGTGGGGTGGGGTGGGGGGGGGGTGGGGGGGGGTGTGGGGTGTGGGGGTGTGTGTGGGGGGGGTGGGGTGGGGTGGGGTGGGGTGGGGTGGGGGCGGGGTTGCGGGTGGGAGGGGGGGGGGTGTGGGAAGGAGAGGGGGTGGGGGGGGGGGAGGAGGGAGGGCGGGGGGGGGACGGGGGGGGGCGGTGGAGGGTGGGGGAGTGGGGGGAGGGGGGCAGGTGGGTGGGGGGGGGTGCCGTCTATCCCGATACCTATCGCAGGGGAGGGAGAGGGGGTGCGGGCCGGGGGGGGGGGCGCTGGGGCTTGGCAGGGCGGGGGGGGGCGCGGGTCGGCGGGAGGAGCCGGGTGGGGGGTGGGGGGGGCGCGGAGGTGTGGTGGGGGTGGTTGAGGAGGGGCGTGGGGGTGGTGTGTGGGGACGTTATTGTTTTTTTTTTTCTTTTTTTTTTTTTTTTTTTTTTGTTTTTTTTTATTTTTTTTTTTTTTTTTTACTTTTTTTATTTTTTTTACTTTTTTTCTTATTTTTTTTTTTTTTTTTTTTCTTTTTTGTTTATTTTTATATATGTTTTGTTTTCGTTTCTTGGAGGTTTGTTTTTTTGATGTGGTTTGTGTTTTTCTTTTTTTTTTTTGTTTTTTTTTTCTATTTTTTTGTTTTTTTTTTTTTTTTTTTTTTTTTTTTATTTTTTTTTTGTTTCTTTTTTCTTTTTATCTTTTTTTTTTGTTTTTTTTTTTTTTTTTTTTTTTTTTATTTTTCGTTTTTGTTTTTTTTGTTTATAATTTTTTTTTCTTTTTTTTTGGTTTGACCCACGGGGGGTTTTTTTTGTTATTTTTTTTTTTTATTTTTTTTTTTGCTTTGTTACGTTTTTGGGTTTTTTTTATTTTTTTTTTTCTTGTGTATTTTTTTTTTTTTC